>NZ_JBXWQW010000002.1:0-40340 GCF_059612585.1 Ruegeria sp. YKSF57
TGCGCTTTTGCGCGGCGATGCCGATGGAGTTGAGATCGGCAACCAACCAATCAGCCGCCTTTTCGCATTGCTCCTTGTAAGCCGGGTCGGTCGAAATCGACGGAATGCGCAGCAGTTCCATTAACCGGTCAAGGGCAGCAGGCAGATCGGAATCGATCCGGTTGAGTACGGCGTCTAGCGACATGGAAAGCTCCTGAGTGATCAATTTTTGCGGAGCCTAGCACCGACGGCGGGGCAGTCCAGTGCAAGGGTGCGAAAAATCATGTACTATGATGGAATCCGGGCGCTGCCACGCGGCTGCGTCGTTTCCTCGCGCCGGTGCGCCGGAACTTTGCTTGTTTGAGCGGTCTTAAAAATATATTTGATGCAAATCAAAGCTGCGTCGTCTTGCCGGACTATAGGCAGTTGATCTGAAGGTACATGAAAGATATTCATTCATGAACGTGAATTTGTTGGCGTTGGTGGATGGCTCCGGAAGCTTGAAATGGGGAAAGCGGACGGATGATGAAGGAGACACCGGTGGACTATACTGCTCAGCTCGATTCCGCGATTGCCAAGCTGCATGAAGAGGGCCGTTACCGGACCTTTATCGATATCGAACGTCGCAAGGGGCAATTCCCGCATGCGGTCTGGACACGTCCCGATGGCAGCCAGCAGGACATTACGGTCTGGTGTGGCAACGACTATCTGGGCATGGGACAGCACCCGGTTGTTCTGGCCGCCATGCACGAGGCCATCGACGCCACCGGGGCAGGGTCGGGCGGCACCCGCAACATTTCGGGCACTACCGTTTATCACAAGCGCCTTGAAGCCGAACTGGCCGATCTGCATGGCAAGGAAGCGGCGCTTTTGTTTACCTCTGCCTATATTGCCAATGACGCAACGCTTTCGACGCTGCCCAAGCTGTTTCCAGGCCTGATCATCTATTCCGACGCGCTCAACCATGCCTCGATGATCGAAGGCGTGCGCCGGAATGGCGGGGCCAAGCGTATCTTCCGCCACAATGACGTCGCTCATCTGCGCGAACTGCTCGAAACTGACGATCCGGCCGCTCCCAAGCTGATCGCCTTTGAATCGGTCTATTCGATGGACGGTGATTTTGGCCCAATCGAAGAGATTTGTGATCTGGCCGACGAATTCGGCGCGCTGACCTATATCGACGAGGTGCACGCGGTCGGCATGTACGGTCCCCGCGGTGGCGGCGTGACCGAACGGGACAGGTTAGCGCATAGGATCGACATCATCAACGGCACGCTCGCCAAAGCCTACGGCGTGATGGGCGGCTATATCGCGGCCAGCGCCAAAATGTGCGACGCGATCCGGTCTTACGCGCCCGGCTTCATCTTCACCACGTCACTGCCGCCCGCAGTAGCGGCCGGAGCGGCTGCGTCGGTTGCGTTCCTCAAGCAGGCGCCGGAATTGCGTGAACAACACCAGACGCAGGCCGGCGTTCTCAAGCTGCGCCTCAAGGGGATGGGTTTACCGCTTATCGACCATGGCAGCCACATTGTACCCGTAATTGTCGGCGATCCTGTCCATACCAAGAAATTGAGCGATATGTTGTTGAACAACTACGGCATCTACGTTCAGCCGATCAATTTCCCGACCGTCCCGCGTGGAACCGAGCGTTTGCGCTTTACTCCATCACCAGTGCATGGGCCCAAAGAAATGAACCGTTTGGTTCAAGCTTTGGACGAACTTTGGTCACATTGTGCGCTAAATCGCGCCGAACTTGCCGGATAAGGTGAGGCCAAGGTGTGCAACTCGTTTGCAGCGTGTTAGTCTTACGGTAACAAAAGCACGAGCGAATCGTTATGGGGACGATTGACAGCTACGTGTAAGAATCGCGGCAGGCAACATGGGGCGGCAGGAATGATTGGGCGCAGCAATCAGCGCGACTCCGGAGAAGTTGATATCGGCAGACCCAAAGGGTTTGACGACTTCGAGCTACGACTTGGCGATGTGATGCGCGGTGAGCGCGCGACAATGGGCAAGTCGTTGCTGGATGTTCAGCGTGAGTTGCGGATTAAGGCCAACTATATAGCTGCCATCGAAAATGCTGAACCCGAAGCATTCGACACGCCCGGCTTTATCGCCGGGTATGTGCGTTCTTACGCCCGCTATCTGGGCATGAACCCGGATGAAACATTTGCCACATTCTGCGAGGAAAGCGGGTTCGAAGTTGCCCATGGCATGTCCGCCGAGGCGTCGGTGGTCAAGAAATCAACAGGCGCTTTGCCCGCGCGTGGCCCTATGGGGCGAGATCCCTTCATTTCCCCCAATACACCTTTCGTTCCGGGCAAGGATTCCTTCTTGAGCCATGTGGAGCCGCGCGCTTTGGGCTCGCTCTTTGTGCTGGTGGCGATGATCGTCGGTATCGGATATGGCGGTTGGACCGTACTTAAGGAAGTTCAGCAGGTCCAGGTTGCCCCGGTCGAACAAGCACCGCTCGTGCTGACCGATCTCGATCCGCTGCAAG
Source organism: Ruegeria sp. YKSF57 (assembly GCF_059612585.1). Lineage (NCBI taxonomy): Bacteria > Pseudomonadati > Pseudomonadota > Alphaproteobacteria > Rhodobacterales > Roseobacteraceae > Ruegeria > Ruegeria sp. YKSF57. The sequence goes on from NZ_JBXWQW010000002.1 coordinate 2,480, forward strand.
AGGCGCGCAACCGTGAATCGGTCACGGAAACGGCTGGGATAACAAAGCCTTCCTCCGATGCGCTTGACCGCCTGTACCGGCCTCAGGCGCTGGACGTGCCGGTACTCGTGGCCCGTGACGCGCCGATTTCGACCCTTGATCCCAGAACCGTCGGATCCTTTAGAGCACCGGAGCTTCCGGAAGTGCAGGTCGCGGAATTGCAGCGGGCAGCGCCGCATCCAGTCACGCCCCAGGTTCTGGAAGAAGCTGGACCATCGCTGACGATGGTTGCAGTACGCCCGTCGTGGGTGCGGGTGACAGCGGCAGATGGGTCGACGATCTTTGAGAAGATCATGGAGTCGGGCGAAACCTATGAGGTGCCGCTGACCGAAGAACCGCCGACGCTGCGTGCAGGCGAAAGCGGCGCGATTTATTTCGCCACGAATGGTGAGCATTTCGGGCCTGTAGGCGAACGTGGAGTCGTGACCAAGAACCTACCGCTGTCAATCGGTGCGGTAACGGAACGCTATCAGGTCGCCGATCTTGGGCAGGATGACGATTTGGCCCGCATGGTTGCCGAGGCCCAGACTCAGATCGCAGAACAACCGGCCGAAGCGCCCAGCGAGTAATCCGACCATTGCAGGCACCGGGCGCCCGGCCTATGTATCTGCCACAACCGGAGCAGATGCGGACCAGACCTCATGTCGCTGAACCACGTGCGCCCGTGGCGCAATATCTATCGCCGCAAATCCCGTCAGATCATGGTCGGAAACGTCCCCGTTGGAGGGGATGCGCCAATTGCGGTGCAGACCATGACGAATACGCTGACAACCGACGTGGCCGCGACAGTGGCGCAAGTTCAGGCAGCAGCCGAAGCAGGCGCGGATATCGTTCGGGTGTCGGTGCCGGACGAAGCCTCGTCCAAGGCGCTGAAAGACATTGTGCGCGAAAGTCCGGTTCCCATCGTGGCAGATATTCACTTTCATTACAGGCGTGGCATCGAAGCAGCCGAGGCGGGCGCGGCCTGCCTCAGGATCAATCCCGGCAATATTGGCTCTCCCGACCGCGTACGCGAAGTCATCAAAGCGGCGCGCGACCATGACTGTTCGATCCGTATCGGGGTCAATGCGGGCAGTCTGGAAAAGCATCTGCTTGAGAAATACGGCGAACCGTGCCCCGAAGCGATGGTCGAAAGCGGGTTGGAACATATTCGCATCCTGCAGGACAACGACTTTCACAATTTCAAGATCAGTGTGAAGGCCAGTGACGTGTTCCTCTCTGCCGCCGCGTATCAGGGCATTGCCGAAGCGACCGACGCCCCGATCCATCTGGGTATCACCGAAGCGGGCGGGTTGGTTTCAGGCACAATCAAATCCGCAATCGGCCTGGGCAACCTGTTGTGGATGGGCATTGGCGATACCATCCGTGTCAGCCTGTCCGCAGATCCTGTGGAAGAGGTCAAGGTCGGCTTTGAGATTCTGAAATCTCTGGGCCTGCGCCACCGGGGCGTCAACATCATCTCTTGTCCCTCTTGCGCACGCCAGGGGTTCGACGTGATCAAAACGGTTGAGACGCTGGAAAAGAGGCTGGAACACATCAAGACGCCGATGAGCCTGTCGATCATTGGTTGTGTTGTGAACGGGCCGGGCGAAGCGCTGATGACAGACGTGGGCTTTACCGGTGGCGGTGCTGGATCCGGCATGGTTTATCTCGCCGGAAAAGCCAGCCACAAGATGTCGAACGACCAGATGGTCGATCACATCGTCGAAGAGGTCGAGAAAAAGGCGGCGGAGCTGGAAGGCTTGAAGGACGCCGCAGAATAGGAAAAAGCCCCCAACGCAGCGCATTGGAGGCTTTTGTCGAAGCTGCGCGTCAAGCTCAGCTTCTTTGACCGCGGATGTCTTCGACGATCAGTTCCATTTGCTCGGCGGGCACATAGCCGCGCAGCATTTCGGATTCCAGAACAAAGGTCGGCGTGCCGGAAATTTTCAGCCGCTGCGCCAATGCGCGGGTCTGCGCAATTTCGCGGGTCACATCGTCGCTGTCCATATGTGCGATGATGGTTTCGGTTTCCAGGCCAAGCCCGTCCGAGATGCGACGCAATGTGACTTCGGTCACATCTCCGCCGAACTCAATCAGGGCGTCATGGACCTGTTTGTATGCTTCGTTCCCAGCGGTCTGTTTGGTAGCGACCGCAAAGCGCGAAGACAATACAGATGCCTCTCCCAGAATTGGGAACTCTTTGATGATCAAACGGATGTTGCCGTCTTGTTTCAGAAGCTTGGCGACCTCGGGAACGGCTTTGCGGCAATAGCCGCAACGGTAATCCATGAACTCGACGAGGGTGATGTCGCCTTCGGGGTTACCACCGACCCAGCTGTAACCGTCGTCGAACAGCGCATCGGCATTGGTGGCAACCAGTTCAAGATCGGCTTGCGCTTCGGCAACGGCCTGCCTTTCCTCAAGGATGTTGATCGCCTCGAGAATTACCTCGGGATTATCCAGCAGATACTCGCGTACCTGGGCACCAAAGGCGGCCTTTTCGTCGTCGGTCATGTCGCTCAGGTCCGTAGCCTGCGCAGGACCGGAAATCAGTGTCAGGCCCAAAAGGGCCGGGGCGGCAAATCGGAGCATTATCTTTTCCTTTTCCGTGCTCGTTCCGATGCAATTAGTACGTCTTGTGCGCGCTGCCAGCCCGGCGAGCCTTCGGGCAACTGTCCGACAGCACGTTTGGCATGAATTCCTGCGTCTTCCAATCGGCCTTGCAGAGCAAAGCGTTCCGCAGTGACCATAGAGGCCATGCCGTTTTCGCCCGCTTTGGCATAAGCCATCGCCAAATCGTGCATCATTCGGATATTACGGTAGTCCCGTGCTCGGGCCTTTTCCAGTGTCTCCAATGCAGATTTGGTCTGACCCGCGCCCAAAAGGGCACGCCCGTATCCCGCCAGGATCAGCGCATCATTGGGGGCAAGATCGACCGCTTTCCCGTATTCTGCCACGGCGTGTTGCAGCTCGCGGTTCTCCAGCAGGATCTGCCCCTTGAGCTCATGATAGAACGGATCGTCCGGCCGTATTGTCAAAGCGCCGTCGATGGCCGCAATCGCGTTGGGAAGGTCGCGGTTGAGATGGTAGGCCACGGCCTCGCGCATCAGCCGGATGTCACGGTGTTGTTCTTCACGCGCGCGGCGCAGGGTCCAGGAAGAGGAACGGGTGAAAGCCGACACCTTGCCCTTGATCCGGGCAAACCAATAGTCGGCAATTGGATTGGGGCTGGATTTGTCGCCGTAGGCGGCCAGAAAATCCTCGGCCGCGCGGAGCCTGTCTCGGCTCAACGGGTGAGAGCGCATATAGGGGTCTTGCAGCGCCGGTGACAGCAACTCCTGACCCGCAAAAGCGCGATGCAGATCGACCAGGCCCTTGGGCGACACATCTGACCATTGCAGAAAGCTGGCCGCGGAACGGTCGGCCGAGGCCTCTTCAGCGCGTGTATGGCTTAGAAAACCGCGCAATGCAGAGGCTGAAGTGCCAGCGGCAATACCACCGGCCGCTTCGCCAGCTCCGGCGGCGGCGGCGATCAAGGCAAGTGCGGTGCCAAGCGTCGCAACACGTTGCGCGCTTTCGAGATTGGCGGTGCGGCGGGCCAGATGACCATTGGTTATGTGGGCGGCCTCGTGCGCGATAACGGCCTGAAGCATTTCGGGCGTATCAACTTTCAGAATCAGGCCATAGTTCAAAAAGATCGTGTTGTAGTCGATGACGAAAGCGTTGAAACTGTCGTCCTCGACCAGCAACACCCGCACGCGGTTGGTGTTCAGCCCCGCCGCGCGCAGGATCGGAAACGCCAGTTCGCGCAGGCCATGTTCGATATCCGGATCGCGCAAAAGACCGACCGCATATACCGGTGCGGCCGTCACAACCCAAAGGACAGCCGTCAAAAACAAGGCCGGGATTGACGCCAGCCGGGATACGCGGTCAAAAGCCATGCTCGCAACATGGGAGATGGGCATGCGAAACTCAAGCCGATCCGAGGTTGATCCTTTTATCGTGATGGACGTGATGGAGGCCGCCCGCAAAGCCGAAGAGGCCGGTCGCCGCATCATCCACATGGAGGTCGGCCAACCCGGGACCGGCGCGCCGAAAGGCGCCATCGAAGCGCTTGGGGCTTCGATGCACGATGAGCCATTGGGTTATACCGTGTCACTGGGAATACCCGCCCTGCGCCAGCGCATCTCACGTCTTTACGGCGACTGGTACAATGTCGATCTGAATCCCGACCGCGTGGTTATCACGCCGGGATCTTCGGGCGGGTTCCTGCTGGCTTTTACGGCGTTGTTCGATACCGGGGATCGCGTGGGCATCGGTGCACCGGGATACCCTTCATACCGTCAGATCCTCAAGGCTCTGGGTTTGGTGCCAGTCGATATTCAGACGGCCGCAGAAAACCGCCTGCAACCTGTACCCGTTGATCTGGCGGGGCTGGAACTGGCCGGGCTGATGGTGGCATCACCCGCAAACCCAACCGGTACTATGCTGGATCGAAATGCGATGGGCGCCCTGATTGATGCGGCCCGGGGGCAGGAGGCTTCGTTCATCAGCGACGAAATTTATCATGGGCTCGAATATGAAGCGAAGGCGGTCACGGCGCTGGAACTGACCGACGAGTGCTATGTGATCAACTCGTTCTCGAAATACTTCTCGATGACGGGCTGGCGGGTCGGCTGGATGGTGGTGCCCGAGGATCAGGTGCGCATTGTGGAACGCATTGCCCAAAACCTGTTCATCTGTGCCCCGCACGCAAGTCAGGTTGCCGCCCTGGCCGCAATGGAATGCGACGACGAATTGCAGGCCAATCTGAGTGTTTATCGCGTAAATCGCGACTTGATGCTGCAGGGCCTGCCCAAAGCCGGGTTCACCAATATCGCGCCGCCGGATGGGGCTTTTTACGTGTATGCGGATGTTTCAGAGCTGACCAACGACAGCCGGGCCTTTGCCGCCGAGATATTAGATAAGGCGGGGGTCGCCGTCACACCCGGCCTAGATTTCGATCCGGTGCGAGGACATACCACATTGCGGTTCTCCTATGCCCGCTCGACAGCGGATATTGAAGAGGGGCTGGAACGACTCAAAACATTCATGCAGTCGCGAACCTGAACAGGTCAAGGCCGTTCACAAATCGATCGGCTTGATATAGGGTCCGCGCGAACGATCTCGGGGATACACTGAGGCAATGAGCAGGATCGCCACTCTTTTTGCGCTCGTCTGGGTGCTGGTTTCCGGTGCGCAGGCACAGGAATTTGGCGGTCTCGCGCGGGTCGTCCCCGAAGACAGTCAAATAACCAGCCTGGGCAACAAGGGCGTGTCGCTTCAATTGGCGCTGAGCCAGGGCGTGCCTTATCGCCTGTTCACGCTTGATGCGCCTCGCCGGCTGGTGCTGGACTTTCAGGAAGTTGATTGGACCGGTTTAAAAGGCGACAGGTTTTCACGCACCGATCGGGTGGGCGCGGTGTTATTCGGCACCTACGTGCCGGGCATGTCCCGCATGGTGGTGGAACTTGCGTCTCCCATGACCGTTGATCGGGCCGAATTGCAGGTCGACCCGGTGAGCGGTGGAGCGGTTCTGGAACTGGCCCTGCTCCCCGCGACCGAACCGGAGTTTGCCAAATCTACCGGTGCGCCACAGGATCGTCGCTGGGATGTCCCACCGCCAGAAAACCTGGACAGACCCGCGCCACGCGGACCGGATGCACCCCTGCGTGTGATGCTGGACCCGGGGCATGGCGGAATCGATCCGGGGGCCGAGACGGAACGCACGAACGAAAAGACCCTGATGCTCACCTTCGCGCGCGAACTGCGCGAATTGCTGATGCGCATGGAGGGGTTCGAGGTGATGTTGACGCGTGAAACCGATCACTTCGTTTCGCTTGAGCGGCGGATCACGCTGGCTCACCAGTTCGGCGCGGATGTGTTCATTTCACTGCATGCGGATGCCCTTGCCGAAGGACGGGCGCATGGAGCGACGGTTTATACCCTGTCGGATGAAGCCTCTGACGTCGCCAGCGCCAAGCTGGCGGAAAGGCATGACAGGGGCGACCTTCTGTCTGGCATCGATCTGAGCGATACCGACGATCAAGTGACCAATGTTCTGTTGCAGCTGGCCCGTCAGGAAACGCAGCCGCGAACCGAGACTTTGGCACGGGTTCTGGCAGACAGCATGGCGCAACAGGGCGGACCAATGAACAACAGGCCGCTGCGCGAGGCGTCGTTTTCGGTGCTCAAGGCCGCAGATATTCCGTCGGTTTTGATCGAACTGGGCTTCTTGTCGAGCCCGCGCGACCTCAAGAACATCTCGAACCAGGCTTGGCGTGCAACGATCGCCAAGGGCATTGTTTCCGGATTGGAGAGCTGGCGACGGACGGATACGGCAAACCGGGCCTTGGTACGCCGTTGACCTCTGGCCAAATCGCGGGTCGTGGCGTAATGCGGCCAAAATGCGCCATGTGTTTTGACCCAGCGACGGCGCGTGACTATATAGGCATCACCGCGGAATAAAGGCATCAACGTGATCCGGTTCGTACTCTCCTTCTTCGGGGCCATTTTCAGCCTCGTAACCCTTGGTATCTTCATGGCCGCCCTGACCATCGGAGGGGTGTTCTGGATGTATGGCCGCGACCTGCCCAGCCACGAGTCGCTGGCGCAGTACAAACCACCGACGATCAGCCGGATTTACTCGGGCGAAGGGCACCTGATCGACGAATTCGCACAGGAACGCCGCCTGTTCACGCCCTCCGAAGAGATCCCTGAACTCGTCAAGCAGGCATTCATTTCGGCTGAAGACAAGAATTTCTATGCACATCAGGGTTATGACATTCGCGGCATCGTTGCTGCGGGCGTCGAAGCGGTACGTTCCAAGGGCGAAAACGTGCGGGGTGCATCGACCATTACTCAGCAGGTGATGAAGAACTTTCTGTTGTCCGGCGACAGGCGCGCCGAACGTAAGATCAAGGAAATCATCCTTGCCACCCGCCTCGAAGAGACACTGAATAAAGAGCAGATACTAGAATTGTATCTGAACGAGATTTTCCTCGGCCAAAACTCCTATGGTGTCACGGCCGCAGCTCAGACTTATTTCAACAAGACGCTGCAGGAACTGACACCGCATGAGGCCGCAACGCTGGCATCGATGCCCAAAGCGCCTTCGGACTACCACCCCGTACGCCAAAAGGAGCGATTGCTGGCCCGGCGCAACTATGTGCTGCGAGAAATGCAGGAGAATGGTTTCATCGACAAGGCAACTTACGAGACCGAAGTCGAACAGCCCCTGCGTTCGGTGCAGAATGGCGATTTTGACAGTTTCCGCACCGCTTTGCCGCCGCGCGACTATTTCACCGACGAGATTCGCCGCCAATTGAGCGAGAATTTTGGTGAGGGTGAGTTTTTTACCGGCGGTTTCAGCGTGCGCGCCTCGATCGATGAGGAAATGCAGGTCGAAGCCGCGCGCGCCCTGCGCGAGGCGTTGGAAAAATATGACCGCTCGCGCGGTCGCTGGCGCGGAACTGACGTAACCCTGACCGAAGAACAGATGACCAGCGAGGAAAGCTGGCGTGCCGCGCTGGCTCTGACCGAGGTGCCACGCGATGTGATCCTGCCGACGCAGTGGTTTCCCGCTGTCGTGCTGGAGGTCTCGTCCGAGAAACTGACCGTCGGAATTGAGGGCGGACCCGCGGACGGTACTGTTCCACGTTCGGATATCAAATGGATGCAAGGGGATTTCGCCAAGAATTTCAAGCGCGGCGATGTGATTCTGGTTCTTCGAGGGGAAGACAGCCAATGGTCGGTGCGCCAGGTCCCCGAAGTGCAGGGCGGCTTTGTGGCGATGGACGTGAACTCGGGCCGTGTTCTGGCGATGCAGGGTGGGTTCAGCTATCAGGATTCGGTGTTCAACCGTGCCACGCAGGCATTGCGACAGCCGGGGTCGAGCTTCAAGCCCTTCGTCTATGCGGCGGCGCTGGACAGTGGATACAGCCCCGCGACCATCGTCGTGGATGCGCCCATCGAAGTGAACACGCCTCAAGGTTTGTGGCGCCCCAAGAATTCGTCGAACAAATTTTATGGGCCAACGCCTTTGCGGACGGGGATCGAACAGTCACGTAACCTGATGACCATCCGACTGGCGCAGGAAGTGTCGATGCCGGTGGTGGCAGGCTATGCCGAACGGTTCGGCGTGTACGATCACATGGGGCCTTACCTGGCCAATTCGCTGGGGTCCCAGGAAACCACGCTTTACCAGATGGTGTCGGCCTATGCGATGTTTGCCAATGGCGGCGAGCGGGTACAGCCAACACTGGTCGACCGCATTCAGGACCGGTTCGGCAAGACGATCTATCGCCATGACAAGCGGGATTGTGTGGATTGCAATTCAGACCGGATCGCCCGCGATGCATCGCCCCGGATCGTGACCAACCGCGAACGCGTGATGGACCCGATCACCGCCTATCAGTTGACCTCGATGATGCGGGGTGTTGTCGAACGCGGGACTGCTGCGGGGGCGGTGAACCTGCCGGTTCCCACCGCTGGCAAAACCGGAACGACCAACGATGCCAAGGACGTGTGGTTCATTGGCTTCACCTCAAACATCGTCGCGGGCTGTTATATCGGTTATGACCAGCCGCGCCCGATGGGCCGTGCGGCTTACGGATCGTCGATGTGTGGCCCCGTCTTCCAGAGCTTTATGGAAAAGGCCGTGGCAAAGTTCGGTGGCGGACCGTTCGATGTACCGCCCGGCGGGCATTTCATCAAGATCGACCGTTTCACCGGTGCGCGCCTGCCGGATGATGCAACCGGGCAATATGTCGTGGCCGAGTATTTCCGGGACGGTGTCGACCCGATCTTTGGCCTGACCTTTGACGGCGGTTTTGCGATGGGTTCCGACCTGCCGCTGATTGAAGAGGTCCAGCAGGCCGGTCAACAGGTGCGAACCTCGACCGGTCAGACCACCACGGTCGGACCCAAGGCGAATTTCGGCACGGTCAGTTCCGGCGGCCTTTACTGACCGCTTGCCCAGAGTTTGGGGCTGGTCTATCAGAACCCCTCAGTTGACCCGAATTTTGCAGGACTCATCATGCGCGCCGAAATACAAAACATCGTGGCGGATATCCAAAAGTCGCTCGAGCTTCTGGCTCAGCGAATGGACTATGAAACCGCGCCGTATCGGCTGGAAGAGTTCAACGCCCGTGTTGAAGATCCCAACCTGTGGGACAACCCCGAGAACGCGCAAAAACTGATGCGTGACCGGCAGGTTCTGGTAGATGCCATCGAAACCTATGAGTCGATCAAGACGGACCTCAACGACAATGTCGAACTGATCGAGTTGGGTGAAATGGAAGAGGATCAGGAAGTTGTCACCGATGCCGAAAACGCGCTGAAGTCGCTCAAGGGGAAGGCAGCGAAAAAAGAACTCGAAGCACTGTTGAACGGCGAGGCCGACGGCAACGACACGTTCCTTGAAATCAACGCCGGCGCAGGCGGCACCGAAAGCTGCGACTGGGCGTCGATGCTGGCACGGATGTATGTCCGCTGGGCCGAAAAAAAGGGGTACGACGTCGAGCTGCAGTCGGAAACACCCGGCGAAGAGGCCGGGATCAAATCCGTTGCCTACAAGATTTCCGGCCATAACGCCTATGGCTGGCTGAAATCGGAAAGCGGTGTGCATCGTCTGGTTCGAATTTCGCCCTTCGATGCGGCTGCCAAGCGGCATACTTCGTTCAGTTCGGTCTGGGTTTATCCGGTGGTCGACGACAATATCGAGATCGAGGTGAACCCGTCGGATATTCGCGTCGACACCTACCGGTCGTCCGGGGCAGGTGGCCAGCACGTCAATACCACCGACTCGGCGGTTCGGATCACTCACATTCCGACGGGGATCGTCGTGACCAGTTCGGAGAAGTCCCAGCACCAGAACCGGGATATCGCCATGAAGGCTCTGAAATCGCGCCTGTACCAGCAGGAGCTTGACCGCCGCAACGCCGAGATCAACGCAGCGCATGAGGCCAAGGGTGACGCAGGCTGGGGCAACCAGATCCGGTCCTACGTTTTGCAACCCTATCAGATGGTCAAGGATCTGCGCACAAATCACGAGACTTCGGACACCAAGGGTGTGCTCGATGGGGATCTTGATGGATTCATGGCGGCAACACTGGCGTTGAATGTATCAGGCAAAAGCCGGTCGGACGCACGGACGAAAGACTGATCCCCAAAAGATACATTCAAACAGTGGGTTTAAAAGAAATCGGACCGCGTCTAGGGTAGGCTCAACCATCAGATGTGAGCGCCTATGGACCTGATCCGATCTTCCGCGACCGAGCTGCTTTCCGCCATTTCCGAAGGCCACCTTTCGGCGGCGGAACTGATGCGTGCAACACTCGACCGGATCGAAACCGTCAACGACAAGGTCAACGCAATTGTCGCGCTGCGCGACAAGGACGAGTTGATGGCCGAGGCCGAGGCGCTGGATGCGGGTCCACGCCGCGGCGCGCTGCACGGGCTGCCGATTGCGGTAAAGGATCTGGTAAATGTGGCCGGTGTGGCGTCGACGCAAGGATCTCCGATCTTCAAGGACCATATCCCGAAATCAGATGACCTGATTGCCGCGCGGATGCGAGCGGCGGGGGCGATCTTGATCGGGAAAACCAATGTGCCTGAATTTGGTTTGGGGTCTCATACCTTCAACCCGGTCTATGGCGCGACCCGCAATCCCTATAATCCGGACTTGTCCTGCGGCGGTTCTTCCGGTGGCGCGGCTGTTGCATTGTCAACAGGGATTGTAGCCCTTGCCGACGGTTCGGATATGATGGGCAGCCTGCGCAACCCGGCTGCGTGGAGCAACGTTTACGGGTTCCGCCCCAGTTGGGGGCGGGTGCCGTCTGAGCCAATTGGAGACACGTTCCTGCATCAGCTTTCCACGCTGGGGCCAATGGCGCGTAGCCCCGAGGATATCGGGTTACTGCTCGACGTGATCTCTGGCCCCGACCCGCGTCAGCCACACCCATTTGCCAGCGATCCGGTGTCACCGGTCAGACCAGGTGAAGCGGATGGTCTGCGAATCGGATGGCTGGGCGACTGGGACGGGGCCTTCCCGATGGATGACGGCATCATGGCGCTTTGCGAAAGCGCACTGGAAGTGTTCCGGGCTATCGGGTGCTCGGTCGAGCCGGTGTCCCCGCCATTCGACGCCGAACAGATCTGGGACAGCTGGATCACCTTGCGCTCGTGGAGCGTCGCGGCAGGTCTCGCCCCGCTGGATGAAAAAAAGGCAATGCTCAAAGACAGCGCCCGCTGGGAAATGGATCGCGGATTGGCGATGACCGCGATGGAGGTGCATCGTGCCAGCACCATCCGGTCGGCGTGGTTCCGGCGCGCAGCCGCACTGTTCGAGGAATATGACGCGCTGGTGTTGCCCTCCGCACAGGTCTGGCCGTTCAATGTCAACCTACCGTATCCCGGTGAGATTGCGGGCCGCGCTATGGACGCATACCACCGATGGATGCAGGTCGTCACTCCGGTCAGCCTTTTGGGCCTGCCCAGTCTGGCCGTTCCGGCAGGGTTCGGAGATTCGGGCCTGCCGATGGGTATTCAGATCTTCGGCCCGCGCGGCAGCGATGCAAGGCTGTTGGGTTTGGGCGCGGCCTATCACGCAAAAACCGAATGGCCGCAAAAACGACCGGCAATGTAAGTCTTGAAATCGCAGGGAGGAGTTCATGCAGAAACCGTTTGGCGTACCGCGTATGAAAACAGCCGATATTGGCACGCTGCGCGTGGCGCTTCGCCGGGGTTGGCGCGATTTCCTGCGCGCGCCTGTCTTTGGCCTGTTGTTTGCGGGCTTCTACGTACTGGCGGGTTGGGCAATGGCGTGGATTACGATCCAGACTGGAACCACGTTCTGGTTGGTTCTTGCAGCGATCGGCTTCCCCCTAATCGGCCCGTTTGCAGCGGTGGGGCTTTACGAGGTTTCGCATCGTCTCGATCAGAAGGAACCGCTGGATTACGGGGCGATTTTCGGCATTGTGGTTCAGCAAAGTCGTCGGCAACTGCCGTCGATATGCGCGATCATCGTTGTCGTGTTCCTGTTCTGGTTCTTCCTTGGTCACATGATCTTTGCGCTGTTTCTGGGGCTGTCGACCATGACGAATGTCTCGTCCTCATTCGAAGTGTTCCTGACCCTGAACGGGTTGACGATGCTTGCAGTCGGAACGGCTGTAGGGGCGGTGTTCGCCCTTTTGCTCTACATGATTTCCGTCCTGTCGATCCCGATGCTTCTGGATCGGGAGTTGGATTTCGTGACCGCCATGATCGCCAGCTTTTCTTACGTCAAGAACAACGCGGTTGTGATGCTCGGCTGGGCTGTGTTCGTTGCAGGGGTGACCTTTCTGGCGTTGCTGCCCTGGTTTTTGGGCCTGCTTGTCGTGTTGCCCTGGTTGGGGCACGCCAGTTGGCATCTCTATCGCCAGATCGCCACAGCCGATGAAGCGGCGCCCGACCAAGGCGGTGTGGCGGAAACCGCCTGACACAACTGGGCAAATGCGTTGGGCGTGAGCACCGGGTCATTCCGGCGGAGTTTCCCGCCCCATCGCAACCAGACGCGTGCGCAGGCTGGCGGCTTTGGTCAGTCCGGCCTCCAGCGCGAACACATAGGCATGGGTCAGGAAGAACCCACAGGCGGTTTCATCCGTCGCAGAGTCGGCGGCCTCTTCGTACAGATCAACCAGCGTCTGGCGGTCGCCGGCCTCATGCGCGGCAAGAAGCCGTGCATCCAAGCGGTTCATTCTGCCGCCTGGCTGGTGCGGTGGGCCTGCAACCGACCAGCCACCCAGTCATGGAACAGATGCGTCGGGCCATCCATTGCAGGCGAGAACCGGCCACCGTCAAAGCCCGGAGCGCTGCGGCCCTTTTGCATGCTTTCGACCGCCATGATGTCTTCGACAAATACAACGCGCCATTGCTCGGCGTTCTTTTCCCTCAACGACTTCGAGGTGTCCGGGGTGGCATAGAACAGGTGGACCGTCTCCAGTGTCCGGTTGACGGACAAGGGGTTTAGGATGATCGCGAACATATGATCGCGCTGAACGCCGACCATGACATTGGGCAGAAATGTCAGATACTCACCTGCCGTGTCCCATTTGTCAGACAGGCCGGGGAAATCAGGGAATGTACTGCCATCCTCGTCGGTGATCTGGCGATAGACAAGAGTTCCCTGACCAGAAAATTTGCCTTGCTCCTGAATATGATAATGGTCCTCCAGCCGGGAATAGGAATTCAGTCCGGGGTGCACCCAGGGCAAGTGGTAGCTCTCGCAATAATTCTCGACCACGAGTTTCCAGTTGGTCTTCAGGTCCAGCTGCATCGTGCTTTCCGGTCCGCCGTGATAGACCGGCACATCGAATTCCTTCCAGCGTTCCAGCAAATCCGCGAAATATTCTGAAAACGGTGCGGCGTTGCCGGATACGTTGATGAATACGACCTCATTCCAGATGTGGCTGCGCACCTCGATCAGGCCCAGATCGTTCTTGTCGATATCCTTGTGAGTGTTCTGTCCCGGACCGCCGACATGAGGGGTTGAAACCAGCTTGCCCTGGGTGGAATAGCACCAGCTGTGATAGGGACAGCGGATGGCGCCTTCGATCTTGCGCGGCTCTTCGACCAGGATCATGCCCCGGTGGCGGCAGATGTTCTGAAACACCCGCACCTGACCTTCGCGATCGCGCAACAGCAGCAGGGGAATGCCCAGAAACTCCATAGGAACCGCGTCACCGGGTTCCGGCACGTCCGCAGTCACTGCAAGACCTGCCCAACCGTCCAGGAACAACGCGCGGCTTTCTTCGGCATGTACCGCAGGGTCGGTGTAATGCTCATTGGGCAGGCCGCGAGCCTGCTCAATGGGTTGCCGGACATCGGCCAGAGTGGTCATTGATGTGGTCATGCGCGTTCTCCTGAGCTTGCAGGAAGAGGCCACACAAAAACGTCTGCTGCTTGAAGCTTCGCGACTTCTATATTTCCCGAAGCGACATGACCGGTTCAGAGCCGGTCGGATCACAACGCGTGACCCGACGCATGAAGGCAGAGCGCGCCCGCTGAACTTGGCCGCGCGCAGGGTGGCTTCAGTCGCCGCGCAGCAAGGCCGCGACACCGGTCCTTGCGATCTCGGCCAACCCAAGCGGTCGCATCAGATCGGCAAAGGCGTCGATCTTGTCCGGCGCGCCGGTGATCTCGAAGATGAACGAGTTCAGCGTGCTGTCGACCACGTTGGCGCGAAAGATATCCGCCAGCCGCAGCGCCTCGACCCGCTTGTCGCCTTCGCCCACCACCTTGAGCATCGCCAGTTCCCGTTCGACGGACGCGCCTTCGACGGTCAGGTCATGCACGTCCCGGACCGAGACGATGCGCCCCAATTGCGCCTTGATCTGTTCGATCACCTGCGGCGTGCCGGTGGTGACGATGGTGATGCGTGACAGGTGGCCGGTGTGATCCACCTCGGCCACCGTCAGGCTTTCGATGTTATAGCCGCGGCCAGAGAACAACCCGATGACACGGGCCAGAACGCCGGGTTCGTTCTCCACCAGAACCGCGATCGTGTGCTTTTCCTGAACGTCCGAAAAAGTCGGCCGCAGGTTATAGGCGGAATGGCGGGTGGAACCTTGTTTGATATGTAGGGCAGACATTTACGTCCCTTTCTTCACTCAATTCATGCCCGTCCCATCTGGGTCGGGAAATTCGCCGAATTCGGTTACACCAGCACCGCACCGCCGGCCTGGATCACACCCTGCGTCTCGGCCTCGCCCAGCAGCATCTCGTTATGCGCCTTGCCCGACGGGATCATTGGGAAGCAGTTCTCGTGCTTTTCCACCAGACAGTCAAAGATAACCGGGCCGTCATAGTTGATCATTTCCATGATCGCATCGTCCAGATCCGCCGGATCGCTGATGCAGATACCCTTGGCGCCAAAGGCCTCGGCCAGCTTGACGAAATCGGGCAGGGATTCGGACCAGCTGTGAGAATAGCGCTCACCATGCAGCAGTTCCTGCCACTGGCGCACCATCCCCAGGCGCTCGTTGTTGAGGATGAACTGTTTCACCGGCAGGCGGTACTGCGCGGCGGTGCCCATCTCCTGCATGTTCATTAACCACGAAGCTTCTCCCGCAACGTTGATCACCAACGCTTCTGGGTGCGCCATCTGCACCCCGATCGAGGCGGGGAAGCCATAGCCCATTGTGCCCAGGCCACCCGACGTCATCCAACGGTTAGGATCCTCAAAGCCCATGAACTGGGCCGCCCACATCTGGTGCTGACCGACCTCGGTACAGACATAACGATCGCGCCCCTTGGTCAGTTCCTCAAGACGTTGAAGCGCATATTGCGGTTTGATCGTTTTATCGCTGTTGGTGTAGGCAAGGCAATTGACCTTCCGCCACTCGGCAATCTGCGCCTGCCACTGTTTGACAGCGGCGGCGTCTGTCTTGCGGCCGCGGGATTTCCACACTTTCAGGATGTCCTCCAGAACATGAGCCACGTCGCCGACAATCGGGATGTCGACGCGGATCACCTTGTTGATCGAGGAGGGGTCGATGTCGACATGGGCCTTTTTCGAATGCGGGCTGAAGGCATCGATGCGTCCGGTAATCCGGTCGTCGAAACGGGCGCCGATATTGATCATCAGATCACAGTCGTGCATGGCCATGTTGGCCTCATAAAGTCCATGCATACCCAGCATACCCAGCCAGTTATCGCCCGACGCCGGATAGGCGCCCAGCCCCATCAGGGTCGAGGTGATCGGGAATCCGGTCGCATCTACCAATTCGCGCAAAAGCTGGCTGGCCGCCTTGCCGGAGTTGATCACGCCTCCGCCGGTATAGAATACCGGCTTCTTCGCTGTTTCCATCGCGGCGACCAGTTCGGTGATCTCTTCAAGATCGCCCTTGAGAACAGGCTGATAGTGTGAGGTCGAAGGTTTAGGCGGCTGGTATTCTCCGCTGGCGAACTGGACGTCCTTGGGGATATCGACCAGAACCGGTCCGGGGCGACCGGCAGTTGCGACGTGGAACGCCTCATGAAGGGTCGCTGCCAGTCTGTCGGTATCCTTCACCAGCCAGTTGTGCTTGGTGCAGGGTCGGGTGATGCCGACGGTATCGGCCTCCTGAAACGCGTCCGATCCGATCATGAAGGTCGGCACCTGGCCGGTCAGAACGATGATCGGAATTGAATCCATCAACGCATCGGTCAGGCCGGTCACTGCATTTGTCGCACCGGGGCCAGAGGTTACAAGCGCGACACCCGGCTTGCCGGTCGATCGGGCATACCCTTCGGCGGCGTGCACCGCGCCCTGTTCGTGTCGCACCAGAATGTGGCGGATGTCGTTTTGCAGGAAAATCTCGTCATAGATCGGCAGGACGGCGCCACCGGGATACCCAAATACCGTGTCCACACCCTGATCCTTCAGGGCCTGAACCACCATTTTTGCTCCGGTCATCTCACGTGTCATCTGCTTTGCTCCATTGGCGACATGCGGTTTGGCATAAAAAAAGCCCCCGAACTTTCGGAGGCGCATGGGTTCGATTATGGTTTTCCGTTACCGGCCCATGCGCTTGGTTCCTACGATTACGACTAGTGTGGTCATCGCCACCGGCTCCTTCTTGCTGGCGGGGACATTATGGTCGGGGGCAAAGGGCGTCAACAGTCAATCTGGCGAAATCCGGATGCTTGGCGCTGTTTTTGCGACATTTTGTTGCGCAGATTGCCGCATGCGGGGAACATCCGCCAACAGCTCTGACAGAAAATTGAGCTGCGCCGCGAAATGAGGTCCAAAACCGTCAAGCCAATGTCCGAAACAGACCTGAACGGTTCCGGTCCCGCTGCCACGCTGCAGGGACAGCGTGGAAGAAGGACACAAGTGCAAGGACCGTTCACATGAAGCTTTACGATTTGGTTGATTTGGGCCGCTATCCGATGGACAGGCGAGACTCGCCCGCCTACGCCCGTATGATTAAGGATCTTCGCCGCGAGCTCGGTGAAGATGGTTGTGCCGTTTTGCCCGGCTTTGTTCATGAACAAGGCGTTGAAACCCTTGTTCAGGAAGCCGATGCAGTGGCACCGATGGCGTATCGCTCTTTCAATCGCACCAATGCCTATTTCAGCAAGGACGACCCGGCACTAAGCCCCGGTCATCCGGTAAGGCGTTTTTATGACCGGTCGAACGCCTTTGTTCCGGCAGACAATTTCCCTGCGACAGGACCCTTGCGGCAAATCTACGAATTTCCGGGCTTCATGCCGTTCATTCGCGATGCGTTGAATGAAAGCCAAGATCGGTTTTTCCGTTATGACGATCCTCTGGCGGATGTGATCATCAACGTTGTCGAGGAGGGGCAGGGGTTCCCCTGGCATTTCGATACCAACAACTACACGGTGACGTTGGCAATCCAGAACGGTGAGACCGGCGGCGAGTTCGAGTACGCACCAAACCTGCGCAGCTCGGACGACGAGAATTTCGACGGTGTGGCCAGTGTTCTGGACGGAAACATGACACAGGTACGCAGGCTGGAACTTCGCCCCGGTGATCTGCAGATATTCAAGGGGCGGTATTCGCTGCATCGGGTGGCGCCGGTCAAGGGTGACAGAAAACGCTATGTCGGCATCTTCTCGTTTGTCGAAACCGAGGGCATGTGCGGCGGCGTCGAACGAACTAGGCAGCTTTATGGTCGGGTTCTTCCGCATCATTTTGAACGCGAAGGGCGTCGTCTGGACAAGCTGTTGGACTAGCATCCCATTGGGCGGTGGCTCGATTTGATGGTCTCGGTCCGTGTTCGAGGTTGTCAAAACCCGACGCCGGTGCCTTGCAACATGCCGTGTTCCATCGCGTACCGCGTCAGGCCTGCGGTCGAGGAAATGCCAAGCTTGCGCTTGATGTTCTTGCGGTGCGTCTCGACGGTGCGCACCGAGATGTCGAGTACGATGGCGACTTCCTTGTTCGACTTGCCCTGTGCCAATTGCAGCAGGATCGTCTGTTCGCGCCCGGTCAGCGCCTCTCGCGCCTCATTCTCTTTTGGCTCCAACGATCCGATTGCGCCGGTGCACAGATACCGTTCGCCGCGCATCACGGCGTCGATCGCCTGTTTGATCTCGTCGGTCGGCACGTCCTTCAGCACATAACCCAAAGCGCCATGACTGAGCGCTGTTGAGATATATTCGGGGCTGTCATGCATCGACAGGATCAGGACGCGTGTTTCGGGCAGGCGCTCCAGGATCATCTCGGTGGCAGTCAATCCGCCCAGGCCGGGCATGTTGAGGTCCATCAGCACCACGTCCGGTGCCAGCGTTACGGCGTTCTCTACTGCCTCCTGGCCGTTTCCGAGCGTTCCGACTACCAGGATATCGTCGTAGCTTTCGAGAATCGACTGGATGCCCTCGGCAACCATGGGGTGGTCATCCACAATCAGGACACGGACAGGCTCAACGTTCATGTTCCGGCCTTTCTTTTCGGCAATGCTTCCTCGCCGGGAGGCAACAGGTGGCTGAGCGGCAGGCTGACTTCGATAACCGTGCCGCTTTGTGCCCCGCGTGATGACAGGATGCGCAAAGTGCCGTCAAGCTGTTCGATCCGTTCCTGCATGTTCCGCAGGCCGATGCCACGGGCGATTTCCCCTGGCTGCGACCGCAACCCGCGCCCGTTGTCGGCGATACGCATCGTCGCCCCCTTTTTGTGCCCGCGCAGGTCGATCGAGACATGCGAGGCACCGGAATGGCGTTCGATATTCGTCAAGGCTTCCTGCGCGATACGGTAAAGCGCGATCTTGCTGTCCTGATCTAACCTGTTGCGAAATACAACGGTGGTGAAATCGGTCTCGATGCCGGTGCGCTCGCGAAAGTCGTCAGTCAGCGCCTTGAGGGCTGGACCAAGGCCCAGATCATCCAGAACGCCCGGGCGAAGGTCGCGGCTGATCCGGCGCACTTCGGTGATAGCAGCCCCCAGATTTTCGATGCCTTTTTCCAACGGTTCGCGCGCGCCTTCGTCATCGCCGCGACCCAACCGCCGACGGGTGTTGTCCAGCGCATAACGGACGCCGACGAGGATCTGGCTGATACCGTCATGCAGTTCGCGGGCCACGCGGCCGCGTTCTTCTTCCTGCGCGTCGAAAACCCGCTGCGTCAGTTCCTTTAGCTTGGCATCCGCCAGCCGCCGCTCGCGGATGTTCAGCAACATGCCCGACAGGAACACGATCAAAAGCGCCGCCAGCACGATGGCCCCGATATAATAGAACGTGCGCTGGACCCTTGCCTCGACCTCGGCACGGGCGTTGGCAACCGTCGCCAGAATGTCGTCGATGAAGACGCCGGTGCCGACGGCCCATTGCCAGTCTTGCAGACCCACGACATAGGCGATCATCATCGCCTCTTCGCCGGTCGAGGGTTTTTCCCACATGAAACTGTGCCAACCTGCACCCTCGCGCGCAAGACGGATGAATTCATCAACGACGGGAATGCCATTGCTGTCGGTCAGCCCTTCCCAATTGCGGTTGATGAATTCGGTCTGCCGGGGACTGACCAGATTGGTGCCGTCATAGTCGTAGACGAAAAAGAACCCGTCCGTGCCATAGATCATCGCCGCCAGGATCTGCGCGACATGGATTTTGGCCTCCTGATCATCGGGCGAGGCGGGGCCGTAGATATAGCCGAACCCGTTGCGTGCCTGTGTCACGTAGTTCCGCAGTTCGTCCTTCTTGGTCTCGATCAGCCTCTTTTCCAGCGCCCTGATTTCGCGCTCGGCGGTTGCGCGGGCCTCGTACGCCACCATAACGGCAATCGCCGCCACCGCGACCACCAATGGGACAGCAGCGATCAAGGCCAGCTTCTGGGCGTAACTCAGCTTGATCAGTTCACGAAAAGACCGCATGCGCGAATCGTTACGCAATGGCAGCCGCAAAATCAAAAGGATTGCGGTATTTTTCGCCGCTCGCCCCGGCCAACACCGCTGGCCCGTTTCGTATCGGCGCAGGAAACCTGTGTTTATGGCCGAAAAAATGGGTGGTCTACGCAGTACTAGGTATTCACATCGGAATCGGTATCGCTAGGCTGACCTCACCTGAAACGATCCGTCCGAAGCCTTGCTTCGGGCAAGACTATCATAGGGGAGGACTACTCACATGGATCGTCGTTCATTTCTGAAAAATACCGCTTTGGGCGGTTCGGCGGTTGCCGCAACCGCGCTGGCGGCTCCGGCATATGCGCAGGGCAAGCGTACCCTGACGCTGGTCACGACCTGGGGCCGGGGCCTGGCGGGCGTGCACGATTCGGCGCAGCGCGCAGCCGACAATATCACCGCAATGTCCGATGGCCAGCTGACGGTTGATCTGAAGGCCGCCGGTGAACTGGTCGGCGCGTTCGAGGTTTTCGACGCTGTCACATCAGGCCAGGCTGACATGTACCACGGTGCCGACTACTACTTCGTCGGTCAGCATCCGGGCTACGCGTTCTTTACCGCCGTACCGTTCGGCATGACCGCGCAGGAACTGGTCAACTGGTACTATCAGGACGGCGGCATGGAACTGCATGACGAACTTGGCCAGATTTTTGGCCTCAAGTCGTTCCTGGCGGGCAACACCGGCGCTCAGGCGGGCGGCTGGTTCTCGAAAGAGATCAACAGCCCCGAAGATTTCAACGGTCTCAAGTTCCGCATGCCAGGTCTGGGCGGCAAGGCGCTGGGCAAGCTGGGCGCATCGGTGCAGAACATTCCGGGTTCCGAAGTGTATCAGGCGCTGTCGTCCGGCGCGATCGATGGCACCGAGTGGATCGGGCCGTGGGCCGACGAAAAGGCCGGTTTCCAGGAAATCACCAAGACTTACTATACCGCGGGCTTCCACGAGCCGGGTGCAGGTCTGTCGCTGGCAACCAACCGAGAAGTCTTTGAAAGCCTCAGCCCCGCGCATCAGAAGATCATCGAGATCGCGGCGGGCGAGTGCCACCAGTGGAACCTGGCGCAATTCCTGGCCAACAACGGTGCAGCCCTGCAGCGACTGCAGGCCGGTGGCGTCAAGATCATGGAATTCCCTGACAGTGTCTGGGATGCCTTTGGTCAGGCTTCGCAGGACGTCATGAACGAAAACATGGGAGATGAGCTGTTCAAGAAGATTCACGACAGCGCCATGGCATCCATGAAGTCGTCCTCTGCCTGGTTGAACCTGTCTTCAGGGGCCTATACCGCACAGCGCGACCGCGTTCTGGGCTAAGCCAACCTTCCCGAAATGAAAGTTCCCCCGCCGCGCGCGGGGGAGCATTTTCGGTTTCCCAAGCACGAACGGATGCCAGACAGGCACAAGCTTGGGAACTGACGAGACTCTGGGGACAACATGCAAGACGAAAACGGCACGTCGTTTTTCGGCGCCTTGTTCGACGGATTGATCTGGTTCTTTCTGAACATCGCCGAGGCATTTTACAACTTCGGATACGCGATCACGCATCCGCAGCTCTGGCTCAACTGGTCCGACAAGGAAGCGATCATGCGCTTTGTCTACTACGGGGGCTCGGTTGAGTTCTTCTTTGTCGTGTTCACGCTGTTTCTGCTGCTGACGGCTATTGGCCTCTACAAGCGCGAATTTATGTGGGGCATGGTTCGCGGGCTGGAGGGTTTTGCCAACACGACCGGGCGCTTCTTTGCCTGGGCCGGGTTGCTGATGGTGATCCAGCAGATCGTCATCGTCTTCATGCAACGGGTTTTTGCCCGCCCCGACATGGCCTTTGGTCTTGGCATCCCGTTCCAGATGGACATCAGTTGGTATGCCGAAGAGCTGAAGCTCTATAACGCGATGGTTGTTTGCCTGTGCGCGACATACACATTCGTGCAGGGCGGGCATGTGCGCGTCGATCTGATCTATGCCGGCCTCAGCCACCGCGGCAAGCGCGTCGTGGATATGTTCGGGTCGCTTTTGTTCATGATGCCCATGGCGGTGCTGGTCTGGCTTTACGGCTGGTACTTCCTGTGGCGGCACCTGATCGTGCCGAACCCGTCCGCCAGCGATACGTTGGACAGGTTGCTCATGAAATCCCGCGCGCTTCGCTGGAATGTGGAAACCATCGGCTTCAGCCCAAACGGATTCAACGGGTACTTCCTGTTCAAGATCCTGCTGGTTTCTTTCGCAGCCATGGTCTTTCTGCACGCAATCGCCTTTTTCTACCGCTCGTATCTCGAATTCGTGGAAGGGCCGGAAAGTGCGTACAAATACCTCGACAAGGATACCCTTGGCGAGGGCGAAGAAGCCTATGAAGGCGCTCATTAAGTACGGGGACTAGAGAATATGCTATTCGGTCTTGATGGCGTCGAAATCGGCCTCATAATCGTGTTTCTTTGCCTTTTCGGAGGCATCCTGAGCGGCTTCCCGGTGGCTTTTGCCATCGGTGGCGCCGGTATCATCTCGTTCGGTATCATCGCCGCGCTCGACAGTGCCGGTATGCTGGTGCATCAGGCGATCGACACGGGCTCGCAAATGTATGCCGACCTGATCGCGTCAGGGGTACGACCCGATTCGATCTCGGTCTTCCGATACCCGGATTTGCCACGCGTTGCCGAGCACGTCTTTGTCGGCGGTTGGGAAACTGCGCTGGATCGCAATGTTTCCTTCATCGTCAACCGCATGAACGAGCGCGTGCTGGCGGGGCAATCCATTGAAACGCTTCTGGCGGTGCTGATGTTCGTCCTGATGGGCATTACCCTGGAACGCTCCAAGATCGCCAACGATCTGCTGACCACCATGGCGCGTGTCTTTGGCCCGCTCCCCGGCGGCCTCGCGGTGTCCATCGTGGTGGTGGGCGCGTTTCTGGCCGCCTCCACGGGTATCGTCGGCGCCACCGTGGTGACCATGGGCCTGTTGGCCTTGCCCACCATGTTGCGCAACAACTATTCTCCGGAACTTGCGACCGGCGTTATCGCCGCGTCGGGCACGTTGGGACAGATTATCCCGCCTTCTATCGTGATCGTTCTGCTGGGCACCCTCGCGGGTGATCTCTACTCCACCGCGCAGGAAACCCGGGCTGCGGCCGCAGGTTGCTCCGATGCACTGACCTATCTGGGTGAGCCCGCCGTGGTTTCGGTCGGCACTCTGTTCCAGGCCGCCCTGCTGCCAGGGATCATGCTGGCAATCCTCTACGCGCTCTATGCATTCGGCTATGCCCTGCTGAACCCCGAACACGCGCCAGCCGTCGCGATGTCGGGCGGCACCGGTGAGCCGATCACGCGCGCCGAAGGGCTGACATGGCTGCTGGCCGCTCCGCTCGGGCTGATCGTGGGTGCGGTCCTGATGGGAAGCGTTGGGCTGATCGGAACTCAGGATGTCTCGGTCTCCGGCTTCTCGGATATCTCCGAGGGCGCTTCGCTGCGCACCAATGTGTCTGCCGAATGCAAGGCCTCGATGATCGAGTTGCACGGACAGTCGGCCTGGGATCAGGCCGTCACGGAACAGGCGCAGATCGATGCCGCCGGGGGCGTTGAGGCCTCGCACAAGCTGAGTGACGAGGAACTGGCCGAGGCCCGTGCCGCCAAGATCGCGGCCGCCGCTCCAATCGGAACGGGTGTTGCCGTGATTGTTGTCCTGCTTGGACTGACGCTGATCCTGGGTCGGGGAATTGCACCGTCGCGGCCCACGGCGCCGTTGATACTCGGGGCTCTGGGCTTGTTGGGCATGGTGCTTGTCGACATCCTTGCCGTTGCTCCGACAACCTCGTCCGGTGTGACATTCGTCCTGCTGGCGCTGCCGTTCTTGCTGGCGCTCTATGGCTGCAAAGAAGCAGCCGCACGCTGTGCAAGCAATGAACTGATCCGGGTGGTTTTCCCACCGCTGGTTCTGATCATCGCGGTTCTTGGCTCGATCCTGGGCGGTATTACCAACCCGACACCCGCAGCCGCGCTTGGGGCGGGCGGGGCCATCATGCTGGCGGCCTATCGCAAGCTTCAGGATCAGGGTCGGTCCGGCCGGGTCATCATCTGGTCGACCTTCGCGATCATCATCTGCTTGTTGATCGGCGTGAACTTTGACCTGCGCATCAACCAGGGTGATGTCAGCGTCGAATCGTGGATCGCCTTCTTTGCGGCTTATGCGACCTACATCTACGCTCTGTTCGGGCTGCTGTTCGGCTGTTGGGTTCTGTTCACAAGCGGCGTTTTGACACCTGTTGTGCGTGAGACCGCAAAAGTGACCTCGATGGTTTTCACCATCCTGATCGGGTCGCAACTGCTGAACCTGGTGGTGATCTCGTTCGGGGGCGAGCACTATATCCAGCAGTTCCTGAAGAGCTTCGACAACGAGTTTACGGTCTTCCTGATCGTGATGCTGGTGCTGTTCATCCTGGGCTTCGTCCTGGACTTCCTCGAGATCATCTACATCGTGATCCCGATCGTGGGGCCGGTGATTTATGGCGGGTCGTTCGATCCGAAATGGGTCACGATCATGGTGGCAGTAAACCTGCAAACCTCGTTCCTGACCCCACCATTCGGCTTTGCGCTGTTCTACTTGCGAGGGGTGGCACCCAAAGAGGTCACAACCGGTCACATCTACCGGGGGATCGTGCCATTCGTCATCATTCAGGTGGTGGGGATCGGTATCCTGTGGTTCTTCCCGGCCATCGTGACAATCGTACCGGCACTGATCCCGAACTGATTGCGGGAGTGAATGCTGAAACGAAATGGGAGCCTTCGGGCTCCCGTTTTTTGTCGGTATATAAGGTGTTGCGCTTTCATGCCTCGCAGCTTTGCCAGGCAGTGTTTCTGGTTTGTGTCAGGTGAACTGCAACAAATCCCAGCGGTTGCCGAACGGGTCACGCCAGACGGCGACCTTGCCATAGGGTTCCCGGCGGGGTGCTTCTTCAAAATCCACGCCTTTTTCCAACATCGCCGCGTGATCGCGTTCGAAATTGTCGGTGGTCAGGAAAAAACCGACCCTGCCGCCGGTTTGGTTGCCAATGGCCGCGCGCTGTCTGTCTCCATCAGCCTTGGCGAGTATCAGCGATCCGTCAGAGGCGCCCGGAGGCGCGATCCGAACCCAGCGTTTGCCGCCGCCCAGATCCTCGTCCTGCGTCAAAGTGAAACCCAGCGCTCCGACATAAAACGCGATGGCCGTATCATAATCGGGCACGACAAGCGTGACCGCGAACAGGGATTGCTGCATCCCGCCTCAACCCTTGGTCGGATGCCGGTCGGGCAGCTGGATATTCGCGACCTGTTCGGCAATCGGGTCGGTGGCCAGCGGGTGATGGGCAATATCCTCGTAGTGCCGGGGGTTCGTCACCTTTTCCCAACGCCCCCCAAGATAGATCTCAAGGCCAGAGAACTTGGCCTTGTATCCCATCTTTGAACTTCCCGGCACCCAATAACCCAGATAGACATAGGGCAACCCGGCCTCGCGGGCGATGTCGATATGATCGAGGATCATGTAGGTGCCCAGCGAGTTTTGAGGCTGGTGCGGGTCATAGAAAGAATAGACCATGCTCAGTCCGTCTTCGAGGACATCAGTCAGGCTGACGGCAGTCAGGTCGCCGGTACGACGGTCGGAATATTCGACGACACGGCTGCGGATCGGGGTTTCCTCGATCATCGCGGCAAACTCGAACACGTCCATATCGGCCATCCCGCCATCAGCATGCCGTGTGTCCAGATATCTTCGGAACAGTTCGTACTGATCGTCCGTTGCCCAGGGCGACATGGCGCGCCGTTCCAGATGCTCGTTGCGTTTGGCGGTCCGCTTCTGGCTTTTGCCGGGGCTGAAGACGGAAACGTCGATCCGGGCAGACAGGCAGGCGGAACATTCGGTGCACGAGGGCCGGTACAACACGTTCTGCGAGCGGCGAAAGCCTTGCTGCGACAGGGAATCGTTCAATCTGTTTGCGCCTTCGCCCTGTAAGGCGGTGAACAATTTCCGCTCCATCCGGTCCTCAAGATAAGGACACGGCTGGGGGGCCGTCACATAGAATTGTGGCGCTATCGGCAGCGTATGGCGCATGCAGGTTCCGTGTTTGCTTGGGGGATGATACCAATCGTTTCGAAACCCGCCAAGGATTCAATGCACTGTTTTCAGGCGATTGCCCGCCGGTTCAATGCCACCGTTCCCAGAAACGCATCGGACAGGCCCTGACAGCGAGCGCTGGTCAGCATCATGATCACCGACACGACCTGGATAACCGGGAAGGCCATGCTGACGAAATAGCCAGCGGTATGCGCGATTGCCTTTCCTGCATCCATCCGCGCCCCAAACGCATCGCGCAGTTCGATCCCGACGAACCGCATCCCCCATGTGGCCGACCCGTTGGCGATGGTGGCGACACGATAGACAAAGCTGACCAGCATAAAGATCAAGGCAACAAAGAACAGGCCAAGGCCCACGGTCAGCAATACGGCGAACATGGTGAAGGTCGATATGACGACGACGTCGATCAACCACGCAACAAAGCGTTTGATCACCACGCTCTGATAGAATTGGGGCTGGCGGTCAGGGTCGGGCAAATGGTTCATTTTGATCGTCCTAAGAAACTGGGGCGACGAACCCCGCCCGGCGAAGCCGGACAGGGCGGTTTTTTGGTCAGACGTCGTCTTTCGGTGCATCCGTATCGTCGCGAGATGCACGGTCATCGCGAGCTGCACGCACTCGTTCGTCCATGAACTGGTCGAATTCGGCCTTGTCTTTGGCCTCACGCAAACGTCTGAGGAACTCTTCAAAATCCTGCTGTTCGCGTTCCAGCCGCGCCAGGGTGTCGGCCTTGTAGGCATCGAACGCGCTGTTGCCCGAAGGTTTCATGGCGCTCATGTGACTGTGCCAGTTTTTGCGGCGGCTGCAGGATTTGCTGAACATGCGTTTGCTCCAGATCATATAGGCGAGAAGGGCCAGGCCGATGGGCCAGAAGAAGACAAAGCCAAGGACCATCGCGGCGATCCAGGCGCCTTTGCCTTTGCTGTCAAGCCAGGCTTCGCTACGATAAAGCCATCCCGGATGAGCGGGAGGGACGGGGTCGGACAATGTGGACATCTGGGCTCTCCTGATTGATGTAAACACCTTTCACATTGATCAAGATGGGGAAGGGAAAGGGGAATGCAAGAGGTAATGTGAAAAAGATTTACATTTATGTCACCCACCGATTGAACATTCGCCACCGACATTGGCAAAAAGGGAAAGATCGGGCTGCTGCACAGGTCGGTTGGATGTGTCAGATGCTGTGCGCTCGAATCAGAAACCTCCGAAAACCCACGAAGACTGCTCGATTGCGCTGGGTTCCAACATAACGTGGCCGTGATGACGCTTGAGGCAGTAGGACAGAAAACCGACCCGCAATAAGCGTCCAGGCTCTCCGTCGCCCCTATGGTGGGGTGGGGGTATAGGTGTTTAATTTCAGTTAGTTAAGTGGCATCTTGTGCAGTGTGTGTGCAACATGAAATCGCCTTCTGGCGCGCTCCGTAAGGCGTTTGGCGGCTGTGCGGATTTAGTCAAATAAAAGAGCGTAAGAACCAAAACAACTTGGGGGCCTTGTGAACCCTGCAACGGGACACAGCCAGCTGTCCCCAGCCGAGCAGATTTGTTATGAGTGATTTGACGATGGGATTAGGGCAGGGGCGACATCAGCCTTTGCTCGTCGCCCTTTGATCAGTTCTTGACACGCGACTAATCGAGCAATGAGTGAAAGCGGACCTTTTCCACACTCGAGGCGAATGTTTCAGATGCGGGACAATCCTGCCGTTAGCACATCCTCCGTTGTAGAGTCGACCAGGCCGTACCGGTCACCCTAGCCGGTGTGCTTTCTCCCGCCCTGTACGCCTTCCGAATAGAACCAATCGTCGGGATAGGGATACCACCAGTCTGCTTCCTTCGCCTTCGGGTCGATCACGACCATCTTGGATCGCCTGAAGGCTTCGAGTCCCTGAAGGCCTAGCATGCGCCCAAGCCCAGAATTCTTGACGCCGCCAAAAGGCAAGGCATCGTTGTCCACCAGCGGGTTGTTGACCCAGACCATCCCCACCTGTAGTTCATTCACCCCCTGAAATGCCTCGTTCAAGTCGCTGGTAAACAGGCATCCGCCGAGACCGAACTGTGACGCGTTTGCCAGTTCAAGCGCTTGGTCAAAGTCGCTCACCCGAATGACCGAGGCGACTGGCCCAAAGACCTCTTCCCGAGTTAGCGCCATTTCTGTCGTCACGCCGGTCAGAATCGTTGGCTCGAAAAACCAACCCGGTCCGGCGTCATCCGGGATACCGCCTCCTACCTCAACCACCGCGCCTTTCTCTGTTGCATCGCGCACCAGCCGCTCGACCTTGTCGCGCGCCTCCTTGGAGGCCAACGGTCCGATTTCCGCCACCCCCATACCGTCGCCGATGCGCAGTTTCCGGGTTCGGGCCACGAACTCATCGACAAAATCGTCGTATACGTCATCCACCACAAAAATCCGTTCAGACGATGTGCAAACCTGACCCGATTGCAAAAAGGCGGCGGTAACCGCCCCGGCAGCAGCGACCGCGATGTCCGCGTGTTTACTGACGATCAGCGGGTCGCTTCCTCCAGCCTCGATCACTGCGGGTTTCAGGTTTTCCGCTGCGGCCATTGCCACCGCACGACCTGTCGGCACGGACCCGGTAAAGGCGACCACGTGGGTTTTGGGGCTAGCAATGAGTTGCTTGCCCACGTCTGCCCCACCTGGCAGGCAGGCAATCAGGTCTTCGGGAAGAGCTCGGAAAAACTCCATGAAGGCCATCGTGCACAATGTTCCTGCGGGCGAGGCCTTCAACACAACGCCGTTGCCTGCTGCAAGCGATGCCGCCATCGACCAGCACCCAAGAATGAGAGGAAAATTGTACGGAACCACGTGCACCGACACACCGTAGGGTTCGTATGTCTGATACTGGAAAGATCCGGTCTGCATCGTGCCGGCTATCTTGCCTGCGTCATTGCGAGCCATCTCGGCGTAGTACCGGAACACCGGCGGGATGTTCGCGATTTCACCGATGGATTCCGGATACGGCTTCCCCGTTTCCAACGTCATCAGACGGGCGACCTCATGCATGTCGCCGCTTTCGATGTCGTTGGCAATGTGGTGCAATACCCGCGCGCGAGACTTGCAGTCCATTGCAGACCACTTCCTTTGCGCCGCATTGACCCGATCCAGAACCTGGTCCACGATCTGCGGCGACGGTTCACCAAAAATCCCGACGGGCTGCAAAGTTGACGGATTGACCAGCGTGGTCCCACCATCCTGCAACGGAACATGCCTGGGGTTGAGGTAGTAGCTGGATTGGAACGGGTCACGCATTGGGCAGTCCCCTTGTTTGACAGGCATTGCGCCGTTAGCGGATCATGTACACTTTCTTGACCGTCTCGTGGACGGTGCAGACGCCTTTCCAGTCCTGCGGAAAAAAAGCCACCGTATCGGGCGTGATCTCAATTACCTCGCCGCTTTCATGGACATATGTACAACGGCCTTCCAGAAAGTGGCAGAACTCGTCCTTGGTGACGTGACATTCCCACTTACCGGGAGTGCAGACCCAAAGGCCGCATTCGGACTGGCCGTCAGGCCCCTTGTGGATCAGCTTTCCTGACGTGCAGGATTGCCCTTCGATCATTGTCGGGATTACCCCCCAATCGACAAGGTCAGTCTGCTGGAGCGGGTTTTGCATACGTGGCGTGGTCATGATTCAGGTTCGCGATCCGTTAGGTAGTAGGTGTTGCGCAATGTTTCCTCGACCGTGCATTCCCCTATCCAACCGGCGGGGAATAGTACGGCCGTTCCGGGCGTGATTTCGATGCTTTCGCCTGCATCCGACCGATAGACCGCGCGGCCCTGCACAAAATAGCAGAACTCGTCACGCGGTATCGTTAGGCGCCAGCGGCCTGGAGTGCAGACCCATGCGCCGATCTCCGGCCGGTTGTCCGGGCCCTTGTAAACCAGCAAGCCCGATGAATGCGACTGGCCTTCAATCATGTCCGGCTGTAGCCCCCAGTCCGTGAGGTCAGCGCGGGTCGAGATTTCGGAAAGATGCGGGGCGCTGCTCATTCCGCGGCTTTCAGGATGTCGTCAAGAATGCCAGCTGCCTTGGTCGGGCCATGCCGTGACTGCATGTGCGCAGAGGTTGCCGCCATCTTCGCCTGTATGGCTGGATCGTTGATGCATTTGTCGAGGGCAATAGCCAATTCATCATCGGTCCAGTCGTATCGGTGAAACCCGAACCCGTGGCCGGTTTCCTGAACACGAGTGGCGTTATCGTGGCCGTCCCAGACATAGGGCATAATGATTGCTGCTTTGCCGAAATACAGGCACTCGGTGAACGAGTTGTTACCGCCATGATGTATCACCGCGTCAACCTGCGGAATTACCGAAGGCTGGGGATACCAGCTCTGTATGTGCACGTTGTCGGGAATGTCTGTGTATTCGTCCATGTAATCCCCGACATTTACGAGCGCCCGGTAGGGCAACCTCGAAATGGTCGAAATGATCCTCTTTAGCAGGTCGGTGTCGCCTGCGCCAAGCGACCCGAAAGATACATAGAGAAGTGGTTTGTCATTGTTGGACTTAAACGTTGGCACCTCAAAGGGTTCTTCTTCGCGTACGCAACCTTCAAGATACTGGAAGCGGTTTGGGTCCAGTGGGTTCTGCCGTTCATACTTTGCCGGCTCGGGATAAAGCAGAAGGTTCATTGTGGGCGACGCTTCGAAAAACTCTCCAATCGGATAGGCGCCTTCGTTGCATCTGGCCAGGAACGCATTGTAGTCGTCGTGGATCGGCTTGATCACCTCGTGGAACTTTGCCTCATAGGCCTCCATGCCCTCGCGGTCATCCACCCGGCAGCCCGATAAGTGTGGCGGCACAATCGGGTCAGGGATTTCATTTTCGGAACATGAGATGATCCGTACCCACGGCACGCCGAACTGCTTGATGGCTGGGAACATAATGACATTATCCACGCAGATCATATCTGGTTTGATTTTTGCCAGTACCCCCGGCAGATCTTTTTGCGCCCATTTTGCGCTGTCGACGATCGCCTCCCAGCAATCCTTGACGTAGTTATCGATTTGGTCAATCGGGCTTTTGCGAAAATTCGGGATGTGGCCGTTGATGAAATCCTCCCAGAACTTTGCCATCGCTTCGGGTTCCATCGGCTCTGAAAGGGCAACGGGATGCGCCTCAAACCCATAACCTTCATATACCTCAACAAAGCCGGGATCGCTCAGAAATACTGCCTTGTGGCCCAGTTTCTCGCAGGCCTGCGCGATGCCAACCGAATTCAGCGCAGGGCCAAAGGCAGCTTCGGGGAAGAAGGCGATGGTTTTCTGTGACATTGTAGGTCTCCGGTTAGATTTGGCTTAGCAGTTGGGCAGGATGCGGGAATGTTTCGCATCCCATACGCAGTGGACATCCTGACCCGGCTGGATACTTTCACGGTCGGCTTGGCTGGCGGGAACGCGGGCGGACAGGGTGCTCCTCCCGCCGCGAACGCGCACATGCACACCCAGGTCTGACCCGTGATAGGCGACTTCCTCGACAGTGCCGGGAATGCAGTTGCGTCCATCTTGAGGGGCGGTCTGCATCAGGCTGACCCGTTCCGGGCGCACAGCAATCGTGGCAGCACCGCGCAGCTCGGAAACGCCCCTCAGCATTCCCGCCCCGTGGACATCGACACCGCCGTCGACGGCGTTGCCATCCAGAAAGTTCATCACGCCGATAAAATCTGCAACAAAGCGCGATCCGGGGTGTTCGTAGAGCTCGTGAGGAGTACCGACCTGCGCCAGCTTGCCATCATGCAAGACCGCGATCCGGTCGGCCATGACGAGAGCCTCTTCCTGATCATGGGTAACAATCAGAAATGTAATCCCCACCTCGTGCTGCAACCGTTTGAGCTCCAGCTGCATCTCTTCTCGTAGTTTCTTGTCCAGAGCTGAAAGGGGCTCATCCAGCAACAGGACCTTTGGCCTTTTGACCAGCGCGCGCGCCAAAGCAACCCGCTGTCGCTGCCCACCAGAAAGCTGATCCGGCTTGCGCCCGGCAAATCCCGAAAGTTTCGCACTTTCCAGAACCTCGGCCACTCGCGTGGCAATTTCGTCCTTGGGTAATTTCTCCATCTCTAACCCATAGGCGACGTTTTTTTCGACGCTCATGTGCGGAAACAAGGCATAGGACTGGAACATCAGGTTCAAGGGCCGCCTGCTGGGGCGTATGTTTGTCACGTCCTGCCCGGCAACGATTACCTGTCCTTCCTGTGGTGTTTCGAACCCCGCCAGCGTCCGCAACAGTGTGGTCTTGCCGCAGCCCGATGGGCCCAGAAGTGCAAAGAACTCGTTGTCGCGAATATCCAGTGAAACGTTGTCGATCGCAGTAACCAAACCGTATCGCTTGGTTATATTCCTGAGTTGAACCCCTTGGCTCATCGGCTGAAAACCTCTTTGTCGGCACGCTGCGCGAAGAAGACCAGCGTGAACGAAACGAACATGACGATGGTAGCCATCGCATTGATTTCCGGCGTGACGCCAAATCGGATCATTGCGTAAATCTGCATCGGCAACGTGGTCGAGGATTGCCCGGCACCGGCGGTGAAAAAGGCAATAATGAATTCGTCCACTGACAGGGTGAAAGACAACAGCGCCCCGGCGATAACCCCCGGCGCGATGGCGGGCAGCAGGATGCGGCGAAAGGTAGTGAATTCGCTGGCCCCAAGGTCGGCACTGGCCTCAAGTATCGAATGGTCGAAATTGCGCATCCGCGTACGCACCACGGCGACAACAAAGGCTATGTTAAATACGACATGGCTGAGGATGATCGAATGAAGCCCGAGCGTCATGTTGAGCAGTGTGAAAAAGGACAAGAGCGCGATGGCTAGAACTATGTCGGGGATGATCATCGGCGCGAACAGAACCGCGTCTAGAACTGAAGAATTGCGCCGTGTCTCGACGCCGACCGCTAAAAGCGTGCCGATTATTGTCGCCAGAACGGTCGAGATCAAGGCCACGATGAGCGTGTTGCGCGCCGCCGACAGTATTGGATCCGCGGTAAACAACTTGCCGTACCATTCCAACGAAAATCCGGTCCACACAGTTGGAAGTCCGGCCCGGTTAAAGCTTAGTGCCATGAGCACAAGGATTGGCACATAGAGAAACGTGTAAAACAAAACCAGGTGCAGCTTCAGGCCCATGTTGGCTCGGTTCCGCATCAGTCCTGCCCTCTCTGTCCTGCTGCGCGATTGGCCAATACCGCCTGAGCGAACAAAAGCCCCATCATGATCGCAATCAGGAGCATCGACAGGGTTGCTCCGAACGGCCAGTCGCGGGCGCTCAGGAACTGGTCATAGATCAGGTTTCCAACCATCTGAAGTCGCCCGCCACCAAGCAAATCGGGCGTTATGAAATTGCCGATCGACAGCACAAATACAAAAACACCACCTGCCGCGACGCCCGAAATGGTCTGTGGCAGTATCACCCGGTAGAAAGTGGTCCAAGCGGGCGCTCCAAGATCTTCCGAGGCTTCTATGGTTTCGACGTTTATTCGGTTCAGCGATGAATAGATCGCAAGAACCACAAAGGGGGTGTAGTTGTAGACAAGCCCAACGATCACAGCGAAATTATTATAAAGCAGAGACAACGGCTCATCGATCAAGCCGGCCCCCTGCAGGGTATTGTTGATCAACCCCTCGCGGTTCAGCATCACGATCCAAGCGTAAGTGCGGATTAGGTAGTTGGACCAGAACGGCAGGATCACCAAGATCAGCAAACCGGTCTGCCAACGGCGCGGCGCCAGCGTGATAGCATAGGCCGCCGGATAGGCGATCAGGATGGCGATCATGGTGGCCAGAAATGCAATCTTGGCTGAGCGCAGGAAGATCCCAAGGTAAAGAGGGTCGGCGGCCCGCACAAAATTTTCAAACGTAAAGGCGTAGTCGATGCCGCCATAGACGCCGCGTTCAAAGAACGCATAGGTGAAAATGAGGCCGCACGGCACCACCATCAGAAGTGCAAGCCAACCCAGGCCCGGCCCCAGCAAGATCACCGATTTCAGTCGATTGGTCATATACTTGGCAATCTGTGGAGTAGTGTCGTATAGGCCCGACCCTTTGTTCGGGTCGGGCTTTGCTCAGGGTTCGATCACTTACTGTGCGGCCATGATTTCGGTCACTGTCCGAGCAAAGGGTTTCTGGCCATTGCCGAGATCGCGCAACTGCTCGTACTTGGTAAGATCTGCAGGCGACATTCCCATATTCGGGAAAGTTTCGATCAAGGACGGGTCCAGTGCCTCCATCGCAGCCTTGTTCGGCGTTTTGTACAGGATATTGCTGGCAACCCAGACACCGACATCCGCGCCTAAGACATAGTTCACAAAAGCATGCGCCGCGTCTTTGTTTTCAGATGCATCTGTGATGACTAGCGCATCTACCCACAGATCCGATCCTTCTGATGGAATCGTGTACTTGATGTCTGCGTTCTCACCGATGCCGTAGTTACACCAGCCATCCCAGGCGTGAACCATCGTTGCCTCGCCCGATACCAACTTCAGATAAAAAGTTGCATCGTCGTAGGCCAGCAGATCCTGCTTCGCCGCAACCAGCAGGTCCTTTGCAGCCGCCAACGTCTCGTCCGACGTATCATTCAGAGACTTTCCGAGGGCTAGCGCGGCAGCCCCCATCAGCCAACGATCCGTAGAGAGCATTGTCACTTTGCCTTTGAGGTCGTCAGAGGGTTTGAGCAGATCGTTCCACGAAGTCGGTTCTGCCATCAGGTCTGACCGGTAGCATAAGCCCGTCGTGCCCCAGGCGTATGGCATTGAATAGTCGTTGCCCGGATCATGAGCCAATTCTTTAGCTTCGTCATACAGGTTGGACGCATTTGGAACCTTATCGTGGTCGATAGCAGCCACCAGCCCCAAGTTGTTTAATGCTTCGGCAAAAGGCGACGAGACGAAAAGAACGTCGTAGCCCTTACCGCCACCAGCTACGACCTTGCCCATGATTTCTTCGTTGGTGCCATGAACCGAGAGCTCGGCCTCTATACCAGTTTCCTTCGTGAAATTCTCGAGCAGGTCCGGCGGCATGTAGCCGTCCCAGTTCGAGATGACGATTTTCTCTGCTTGGGCCGCTCCGGCGAATACACTGAGTGCGCAGACCGCCCCGGCGGTGAGCCAAGCAAATGGCAAACGGAACGAATTGGTGAACTTGTTGGTCATGTCTTCCTCCCTTGACATTCGCGCTCGCTTCTGGGGCGAGATATATGATGCAATCACGGTATTTTTTGATGAATTAAAACTCAACAATTTTTTGAATCATTTTTGTGTGGCTCGGTGAGGTCATTTAAGATACGGTTTTTATTGTATATTAGTTGGGTATGACGAAAGCGTCCTTCTTATGCCGCCAAGCAAACACTTGAAACTTGCCCAAAAAATACTGGATGTCGCGATGGATCTCGATTTGCATCAGGGTGACAGGCTGGTGGAAAAAACCCTTGCTGATTCGTGCAGCGTCTCTCGCACTCCGGTCAGATCCGCATTGAGGCTGCTGGAGCAGGAGGGGATGGCACGCAAAGCGGCAGAAGGCGGGTTTGTTCTGGAATGTGAACCCGAGAAGGGGCATTCGGTACTCAACCAGCATGCGGTCGGAGCTGGTGCCGATCTCGCCAGTGCCATCCTACGCGATCGCGGCGCCCGACGCCTGGGCGGCTCCATCAATGTCACGGACCTGATCCGGAGATATTCGGTTTCCCGCAGCGCTGCACAGCGTGCGCTCGAAGCTCTCCTGGCCCAAGGCGTGATTCAGAAAGCCGAAGGTCAATCCTGGGTGTTCACGCGCATGCCCGGAGACCGTTCTGGACGAATTGAGAGCTACGAATTTCGTCTGATACTGGAACCGCAGGCCATTCTGTCCGACGGTTTCAAGTTGGACACCAAGCGCGCCGATCTGGTCCGCAGCCAGACCGAAGCGCTTCTGGCGCAGTCGGAAAACTCTTTCAATAGCCAGGATTTCCAAGACGCGGATCTTGCCTTTCACAAGCTCATCGCTCGATCGTCCGGAAACCAGTATCTAGCTTCTGCTCTCATGGCCCATCATGGGTTGCGCCACCTGCCAGGCGGATCATTCGGTATGATCGACTTTCGGATGAGGCAGGCGCTCGATGAACATCTGCGTATACTTGATTTCATAGCGCAGGGTCATTTCGACCTTGCTGCGGATCTGATGAGGGTGCATTTGCGGCTTTCAATGAACCAAAGACCCAGCGTCGCCAATCGTGGTGCTCCGGCGCTAGTCCAAGCGACTCGCGGGTCAATCCGATGAGTGAATGATGAACCGCGAGGAAGCACCCGTAATCGCCTTTTTCCCCGAAGCTAGTTTTGGGGCTGCACTGAATTGTGTGGGGATCGCTCAGGAACTTCGCGCAATGGGCGCACTCCCCGTTTTCCTGACCCACGGTGGCTTTGGTGGCGTATTCGCAGATTACGGTTTTGACGAGTTCGCCGTCCCAGTTCAATCAAAGTTGACAGAAGAGGAAACCCAGACTTATTGGCAGGAATTCCTGAGTCATCACCTACCGCATTTTAGCATGCTCCCAACTGACCAACTGGCCACCTATGTTGAGCCCGTTTGGAGCGCAATCGTCGAGACCGCGGAATCGGTTGAGCAGGGGTTGGAAACGGCGCTAGAGCGGATCAACCCGGATGTCGTCGTCCTCGACAACGTCATCATGTTCCCGGCCATCGTACGATCCGAGCGCCCATGGGTCAGGGTCATTTCTTGCGCGGAAACCGAGTTGCCAGACAACTGCCTACCGCCGTACCTGTCCGGCTTGCCGGCATCTGACGCTGCCGGGTGCGCGGCATTCCGGAACCAGTACCTGGAGACCCTTGGCCCAATTCATGCTCGCTACAACAAATTTCGCATGGATCGGGGACTTGAGGTATTGCCTAAAGGTGAGTTCCTAGAAACATCACCGCATCAAAACCTTCTTTTGGCGCCATCTATAATTCGCCATGATCGTGATCAGGCGCTGAGTCCTGGACAATTCACCTTTCTCGAAGGCTGCGTACGCCAGGAAGGTCCCTACCGTGTACCTCAGATGCCCCGTAACGACGGGCCTCTGGTGTATGTGAGTTTTGGTAGCCTGGGTGCTATGGATGTCACATTTTTTGAAAGCCTGTTCGACGTATTCAAGAAAATGGACATGAGGTTTCTGGTCAATGTCGGGGCCCAGATCGATGCCTATTCCAGAGTACCAGACAATGTTCATCTGCAGGAATGGTTCCCGCAGCCGTCCGTGGTTGAACAATGCGATCTGTTTATTCACCACGGCGGCAACAACAGCTTTTGCGAAGCGCTGTATTTCGGGGTCCCGTCGCTGATCCTTCCCTATTGCTGGGACGGACACGATAACGCCCAGCGGGCAGTTGAAACCAGTGTCGGACTCAGGGTAAATCGATGGGATTGGACACCGGAGCAGTTGGAGAATACGATTAACCAACTACTTGGGGACGCGGAGATGAAGATCCGGCTGGCTGCGAACTCAGAGATCATGCAGTTGAAAAAGTCGGTTCCGTTAGCTGCTCAAAAAATTCTGGATTGTGTAAAACCTAACCGAATCTAGTTTATTCCCGTCGGTCATCCGTTTTGTCATGAAGGATGGAAGGGTACATCGCAACGAACTCTAAATCACTGAACCTAAAGCGCTCTGATGATGTGACCGCCCCCCGACGGCATCATTGTGCCAAGGTGGGTCTGCAACGATCCACAAAGGAGAGCGGTCATGTCAGAGATTATCACGGTCGGGCTCGATCTGGCGAAGAATGTGTTTCAGGCCCACGGGGCAGATGCAGCGGGGCAGCCTATTCTGCGCAGGAAACTGCGTAGAGTTCAGGT